>NZ_JAUBPW010000122.1:0-9588 GCF_036700965.1 Microcoleus sp. Pol8_D6
AGTTTTTGAGCAACAGCTTGCCTGAGATTCAAAGGTGGCTACTTTTAGCTGCGCTCATTCTTTAGTCTAAACTACAGACATTAAAGATAACGGTTTGGGAATGTCGGAAGAGGTACGCACTAAAATATTTGATTATCTATTTACAACCAAGCCAGCAGAAAAAGGTACGGGATTGGGTTTATCAATTAGCCGTCAGATTGTTGTAGAAAAACATGATGGTCAACTGAGTTGCTTTTCAGAACAGGGTGTTGGGACAGAGTTCATTATTGAAATTCCTTTAGCGTAAGGGAGAGCGTAGGAATTAACAAATTTATGGGACACTAAACCGACGTAGTAGGTAACCTCTCTACTCGGTCAATGAGACCTTCATTTAGACGCACTATATAGCGGTTCAAAGCAGGATGTATCAACGCCCTTGGAGAAAGGATGATTTTCATCCCTGCAGTTGCCCCGGCCAATCAATAAAAATTAAGAGAAGCCACTAGGACTTACACATTAACAAAATGTTTATATTTGGTATAACTGCCCCTAGAGGCGATCGCTATTTTCAGAGCAGACAGAATTCAGTAAAATTACTCAAGTTGTTATTGGGAGCAAAAACATTAGACATCTCTGGAAAAGCTGGATAACCTACTTGGACACAATTGTGCAGAATATGCACAGCCAGTTGACTTCACTTCGATTTGACGACAGCATCAAGATAAGAAGCAATTCTACTTCTCTACTGCTGTTGCTAAACCTTCTGCTTTTTGGGCGAGCGATCGCAGCTTTGACGAACTGATTGTATGCGCTTGCGAGATTTGCTTAATTTCGTAAGGGTTAATTGTGATGCTAGAGGACATCTGTTTCACCTTTCAATACTGTTGCTATTACACCATTTATCAAAACTCATGTAACATTGGTCAGGGTTGACAAAAGGTAGTCTTCTCCCTTTTATCAACCCTATTGTAGCGATGTTTTTTGCAAATAGTATTACTTTTTTACAAATCTCGATGCGTAAATTCCTTCGCATCTTTCCCTACATAACTCGCGGCCACATGGCCATCTCCAACAACTCGATACTTATAGGTAATCAACCCCTCTAAACCGACTGGCCCGCGAGGCGGCATTTGCTGCGTGCTAATCCCCACTTCTGCACCGAAGCCGTAGCGGAAACCGTCCGCAAATCGAGTCGAACAATTGTGATAAACTCCCGCTGCATCGACTCCATTTAAAAAAGTTTCGGCGGCTTCGCTGTCTTCGGTAACAATGACATCTGTGTGTCTGGAACCGTATGTATTGATATGGTTTATTGCCTCTTCCACAGAATCTACTATTTTGATTGACAAAATCAAATCGCTGTATTCTGTAGACCAATCGGTTTCTGTCGCTTCGGCAATATTTTCGAGGATGGCGCGAGTTTTTTCGTCTCCCCGCAATTCAACTTTTTTCTGCTGCAAAGCTGAGGCGACAGCAGGCAGGAATTTGGGGGCAATCGCACTGTGGACTAACAAAGTTTCAATGGCATTGCAGGCGGCTGGATACTGGGTTTTTGCATCGACAGAAATCTCAACTGCTTTCTGAATATCCACCGCTTTGTCTGCGTACAAATGACAAATTCCGTCGGCGTGTCCCAACACAGGAATTCGCGTATTTTCTTGCACGAACCGCACGAAGGAATTAGAACCTCTGGGAATAATCAAATCTACATATTCATCCATTTTTAGCAGTTCGATTGTTTCTTCCCGCGTGGTTAGCAACTGCACGACTTCGGGATTAACAGGAGTTTTTGCTAATGCTTGATGTATCACTTTTGTCAAGATTTCGCAGGAACGGACTGCTTCTTTGCCGCCTTTGAGAATGACGCCGTTTCCCGATTTAATTGCCAAGGATACTATCTGAATTAAAGCTTCTGGGCGCGCTTCAAAAATAATGCCTAAAACGCCCAAAGGACAGGTGATGCGCTTCAGAATTAATCCTGTATCCAATTCACGGTGGATTTGCACGACACCGATCGGCTCAGGGAGTTTCGCAACGTCGCGCACGCCCGCGAGCGCACTTTTCAACTTGCTCTCATCCAACTTTAGGCGATCGTACAGCGGTTTCGCTATTCCATCCACCTGGGCCGCCTTGCAGTCAGCAGCATTCGCCGCCACAATATCCGGCGCAGCAGCTTCTAAAGCTTTCGCAATAGCTTCAATAGCTTGATTTTTGGCATCAGCGGACAAAACTGCCAATTTTCTAGCAGATACGCGCGTTTTTTGGGCAATTTCAATAATAGACATGGCAGTAACTTTTAAATAGTTTTGAGTGTTGGGTTTTGAATTTGGAGTTTTGAATTGAATCCGCACAAATAAATTTCGGGGCGGTTTTCAGTCTTAACAATTCTAGAGGAAATTCTATATTTTTGTTGAGACCCCTGACAGCAATCCGCATTAACAGGTTAAAACAGTGAAGTATAGATAAAATCCCACGGCTATTTCCATTTGTCAATAACCTTTGGAGAGTATTATGTCATCTCACGCCCCTTTACGCAAGGCAGGGCGAGCCGCCAAAGCCGGCGTTAAACTGATACAGAAAACTGGCGGAAATCTCGTTTTAGCTTCCGGCGTCACCATCAGCCTGCTGTTTGGTATGGTGCTAGCGCTATCCTTAGCATCAGTTTTAATTCTCAACAGTCCCGATCCAGTCGCCGGATTGGCGATCGCACTTCCGATAACTCTAATTTTTAACCTTGCTGCTTTTTTCCTATCGCCTTACTTGATGGACTTAAGCCAAAATTGGCTCTACCATACTCGCTGGGTTTCCCTAGCAGAAATTGAAAGCCTAAGTCCCGAAACAGCAAAAGTTATTAAGAAGGTTTGTAAGCAGAAAAAACTCCAGCAGCCGCGTTTAGGAATTATCGACGACCAAAACCCTACAGCTTTTACTTACGGTTCCTTTCCAAACAGCGCTCGCTTAGTCGTCAGTCAAGGTCTTTTTACCTATTTAGACGACGAGGAAATTGCCACTGTTTACGCCCACGAACTCGGTCACATCGTCCACTGGGACTTTGCAGTAATGACTTTAGCTTCGACTTTGGTGCAGATTACTTATTTAATTTACACTACAACTCAAAGAATGGGTCGAAGTGGTGGCGAAAAAGCTAAAGATGCGGCCGGCACGGTAGCTGCTGTTGCTTATTTGTTTTACATCGCTGGCACTTATTTATTGCTGTATTTATCACGGACGCGAGAATATTTTGCCGACCATTTTGCAGCCGAAACAACCGGAAACCCCAACGCTTTGTCTCGCGCTTTGGTAAAAATTGCTTACGGTATTTTGGAAGAAGGACAAAGAGCCACCGAACCCAGCCGCTTATTAGAAGGAACTCGCGCTTTAGGCATTTACGATGCCAAAGCTGCCACATCTACCGGCACTGCTTACAGGATTACTTCGGAACCGGAAAAAATTGGGCGAGTGTTTCTGTGGGATATGTTTAATCCCTGGGGTTGGTGGATGGAGTTGAACTCTACTCACCCGCTGACTGGTAAACGAGTTCGCGCTTTGAGCACTTATGCCGAACAATTAGGCTTGGATATTGAGTTTGACATGGGCCGGATTGTCGGCGAAGGGAACGATTTGAGCAAGCGGAGATTGTACGGCAATTTTGTGTTCGATTTGCTGCTGTACAGTGCAGAAACTCTGGGCTTAGCTGTGGGTTTTGCGATCGGCATTTCCCTGTATGCTGTAAACCCGATGATGATGGTTGCTTGTCCTTTAATCGGTTTAGGTACGGGAATTTTGCTCAAGACATTGGTGATGTTCCCGAATTACCAACAAGCAGAACACTTGGATGTTTTAACCTTAATGTCTGACCCTTATGCAAGTCCTTTGCGGGGTCAACCGGCGCAACTGCAAGGCGAATTAATTGGTCGCGGCGATGCGGGTTATACCTTCGGTTCTGATTTGAAACTGCAAGACAGAACGGGAATGATTTATTTGCGCTATGCTTCTCGTTTTGGGCCACTTGGTAATTTCCTGTTTGGCATGAAACGGGTTGAAAGTTTGATTGGAATGGATGTTAGCGCATTGGGTTGGTTCCGCCGGGGTGTTGCACCTTGGATGGATTTGATTCAGCTTGAAAGCGATAGCGGTACGACGGTTAAGAGTTATCACCGCTTCTGGTCTTTTGTGATTGGTATCGGTGCGATCGCGATCGGTATTGCGGTGCTATTTGTTTCATTTCCAGCTTGAAAGTTGAAACGAATAAAGTCCTTACTACCAACAGGTTCATAGTAAAGACTTTATTCGCCTTAAGTCAGGGTTAAACAGGAAAGCATTCGTGCCAACATAAGCAGTTGAGAGATTAACATCTTCCTGATTAGAATCCCTGAGTGTTAAACCAAGGGCTTAACTGATGACTGAGGATTGTTAGGTGGTTTAGCGGATTTGAATTCCAGTGTGGAGGACAATTGTTTCAAATCGATGAAGACCGAAAATTGGCTGGTATCCAACAACCCGGATTTAAGTTGTTTTTTCTTCTGCAATTGTTGACCGATCGCACAAATGTTGCACATGATTTTAGCTCTTTTTGATGATATAATAGTCGTTCTGGAAATCATGGGCTAGTTGCTTGATTTCAACGCTGCTAAATCCCGCTTCACTCAACATTTGCAGCGCTTTTTCTTGACCCCACATCGTGCCCAATCCCATGCCGCCGTAGGCTAAAGAAACAGTCATGCAGTGCATACAAGAAATGGTGTAGAGTAAGGGCGCAATGGGATGCTCTAGATTACCGCCGACATCCGTTGTGGCGCGGATATCTTGCATCAAGTAAACACCATCGGGACGCAGAGCTTTGTAGATTTTTTGGAGTACAATATCGGGTCTGGCTTGATCGTGAATTGCATCAAATGTGGTGATCCAATGGTAGCGATCGCACTCATCCAATGTTGCGGCATCCTTCACCTCAAACTGGATATTATTCAACTTCCGCAATTGCGCTTCGGTGTTGGCAGTGGCGATGGCTTCTCCCGAAAAATCATAGCCTGTGAATCGGCTATTCGGAAAGGCTTCAGCCAGCTTGTTGAGTGCTCGCCCGCTACCGCAGCCGACATCTAGCACCTCAATACCCTTTTCCAACGCTTCGGTAAGTCCGGGAATTAGCGGCAGAATGTGGTCAAATAGAGCAGATACCACGGTTTGACCGCTATCTTCTGCCATCACCGCATGAAAACGTTTGAATTCTGAGTAGGGTACACCGCCGCCTTTGTAGAAACAATCGATAATCCGGTCTTCCACTGATGCCAACACCGGAATGAATTGAGCAAAGGGGGCAATGTTGTCAGAAGCCGCAGCCCGTGTCAGGAATGCTGCATATTCTGTCGGCAAAGTGTAGGTTTTGTCGATCGAATTATAATCCACTAAGCGACCCGTTACCATTGCACCGAGCCATTCCCTCACGTAGCGTTCGTTCAATCCGGCAGCATCAGCAATTTGTTGACTGGTAGAGGGCGGCAATTCTGCCATTGTGTCAAACAGTTCGGTGCGATGCCCGATCGAAATCATGACGGAGAGTGCGCCACTGTTGAGAATGTCCAGCATCCGTCCGGCGAATGCTTCTGCTTTAGTTTGATCGAATGTTTGTGTCATCATAATTTAAGCGTGATGGTATTCAAAAGTTTCTATTTGGAAGATTGGATGTTGCCAGGGGTACGAGCGTCAGATTCCTGCCCGTCAATTCAAAATTTCACCTATCTGTTCTTGCACCCAAGTTTCAAACAATTCGCGCAGCAAACGTTGACGCATCGCTAAATCGAACTGAGCCGGAATCAATGTTTCTAATCTGACGATCGCCAGCCATCCTTCTACAGGGATAGGATGCCAAAGCTGACCGGGCAGGCTGATCGCCAACAGATGCGCCAAATTCGGGTGGATTGTGCCGAGTTCTGCCGGGCCAACGATTCCATTGACTTGAGCTTCTGGGCCTTGGGAATACTCGCGCGCCAGTTCGGCAAATGATTGCTCTTTTTCTTGAATCCGAAAATACAGTTCGCGGGCAATTTCTGCGTCTTTAACCCGAATCAAAGAATAGATGACTCGATCTAGCGATCGCTTGCGTTGCAGAAAATAGGACTCTAGTTTGTGATGCCAATTTTGGTGTTTAAATTTCTCAATTTTGAGCAGTCGCGGAATGAAAACAGTCTCTAAAAATTCCCGGCTCATTCCGTGCTGTTTTAGCCAAAGCTGCTGTGTGGTTTCGTCGATCAGTTGATTTTGTTCGTAGAACTGCTGGCTGGCATTCACGATTTCTTCAGCCGTGCAATCGATGGGGGCGATCGCTTCATCAATGATGCTCTCGCGGTATAATTGGGGCAGCATTTGGTAGCTGGCAAGTCGAGGAACTATCTCCTCCCCAGAGATGGTGCGATTGCGGATTTGTAATAAAACTGCGGTCATAGCTGTCTGGCTTCAATTAAAGTCATTTGAACGAACAATTGATAGGGTAAGGTGCACAGTGTGCACCTTACAGATAGAGTTTTTACCCAGGACTTTCTAGTTGGGAATCGGAGTCAAGGTAACAGAGTAATTAGTGTTACCTGTGAATTGAGAGGTTTGAAGATAGTAGTTAGTTGCCGGAGCCAAGTTTTGGACAAATCCTTCGGAAATAGTGCCTCGCTTAACCACACTTCCAATTACCTCACCTGCATCGACGGCGCGATTGTTGTTTTTGTCTTGAATCAATCGGAGATCGGCATCAGCGCTGAGATTATTGAGACCAAAGTGATAAAATCCCTGGGTATTGACAGCGAGATGGATAGTATCGGTGGTGTCGGTGTTACCCACAGAACCTTGATGAGTTCTTGGTTTGTCGTTGGAAAACACGGCACCGAAATCATCTTCTATGGCAAGGACTTTGCTGGGTGTTCCTGCTGCGTCAGCCGATACTCTCAAATTGTAGGGAGTATCGTTGAACGCACGGTTCCGATTGACTTGCACCACGTAATTGCCTGCATCAACGTCAGCAACTGCTGAGGACAAGTTGATTACTTCATCCAAACGCAATCGATCTGAAATAGCAATCTGCTTATCGTTACCATCAACTAAGCCATTGCCATTGAAGTCGCGAAATAGTTGAACATTGAGATCGTCGGTCATACCAACCAGCCCAAGGTTGATATTTTTATCGCTATCCAGACGGAAACTGTAGGTGTCTTTGCTGTTGAGATTACTGATAGTGCGGCGCGGAACTACTACGGCACTATTAGATGGCAAGGTACCAAGGTCAAATTCAGCCATTTTATTTCTCCTTAAAGTGTAAAGGGATGAGTTAATTTGCTGGTTGTTTGATTAACTTGATATCAATCTAACGAGGCGATCGTTCCGAAACCGTTCCGAAAGCGTTCTCGAAGCGTTCCCAAAGCATCCAAGCCCGATCGTCCGCGCGAATTTAAGGTTTGAGAACTTCGGCACACCAAACGCGATCGAAGGGAATTCCAGCTTTACCGTGGGCTTCTCGAATCACTTCCGCATCGGGCGCGTTCAGTTCGCACACCACGCGAGTTTTATCCAGCGACGCATAGGAACGCACCCATTCAATACCCCGTTCCTCATAGCACGCTAAAATTAATCGCTGGGCTTCCTTCCACTCCTCATCGGTAAAGCCATTCGGATAGCTTCCCTCCCACACCTTGAGGATGGGTTCGTTCCATACAGGTAGCACACGTTCAGGTTCAATAACTTGGGCTGTCCAAACCTTGCTAAATCCAACATCGGCTTGGCGATAAGCTTGTCGCACAGACTCTGCATCTGGTGCCTCAAACGTGCAAATCATGCGATCGCGATCGGCTGAGAGTAGAGAGTACCACCACTTGGCATTTCTTGCCCCAAGACAATCCAAAACTCGCGTATCAGCTAACATTTCTGCGGTGATGGGTCGATCGGCAACGGTTTCAACTTTGATAAGAGACATAATTACTTCCTCTTAATTAGTAATGACTGTTGATCGGTCACTGTTGACTGTTAACTACTGACTCATGACTAATTGTAGCGATTGATGATTTTCCTCACTCTCACCCGAATTTTTTCAGCGCCTCGCAGTGGACAAAGTGAGCGAGTTGTCACCCCCCCAGTATAAACGTGGGTAAAGTCTGCTCTACGATCGCATTCTCAGCCAATCTGTAAATGATAGTGCGATCGCACAAAAATATCAGAAAATTAAGTTCTTGCCTGATGGATCTCTTGAGCAGTCCTCAATCCAGATGCTAATGCGCCCTGCATCCATCCCCTCGTAGTAGAAGTGTGTTCTCCAGCAAAATAGACTTTACCTTCCGACTTTCCAAGTTCATCAAAAAACCTTTTTTCTTGCTCTTCAGTCGGGTATGCCCAACCAGACCTCGACCAAGGATCTTTAGCCCAAGAATAACTGGTCATCTTGCCCTGATAAGCACTGACACCAGGGAGAATCTTTTCCCATCGCTGTAGTAATTGAGGCAATTGTTGTTCTGGGGCGAGGGCATCCATAGCAAGGGCATTTTCCCCTTTCAGATAAGCTTCCAAAATACCTGTTTTTCCAGGAAAATCCCAACTTGGTTGCCACAGTTCTTCAGGACGATCGTCAAACAACCCCCAACCATTCAATCCTTCTTTTTCCCAGAATCTTTCGGAGAATTCAACAAACATTCGTGTCGCTGCGCGATAATTATAACCGCCAGCGATAGCAAGCTGTTTTTGAGGTGATAGTGGAGGCTGAAAGTTGATCTGTCCCAAGACTGGCAAGGGAACAGTACATACTACGCAGTCTCCAGTGTATTGCTGTCCTGATTGGCACAAGACTTGAACCCCTGAAGAAGTTTGTTCAATGCGAGTAACCGCAGATCCTAGATGAATTTTATCAACTAGAGCGGTAGCAAATGCTTGTGGTAATCTATCTGAACCTTGAGCAATTTTAGCAACTTTTGATATGTCTCCTCCCGGTATAATTTTAGCTAAATCATCAGCAGGAATCAGAAGACGTTGCCCATTCTTCACAGAAATGTAAAGCCCATCCGGTGGTAAAAAACGCTTGAGAGTCAAACCAAAATGTTGAGCATAGCCAAGTGTTAAATTGTGATCGGATGGAATTCTTGCTGCTCCCGCTTCTACAAAATGATTATCACTAAAATTGCCTCGCAAGGTCAAAACTCTCCCTCCTACTCGCTCGCGGGCTTCTAAAACCGTTACTGTATGACCTACTGCTGCTAACTCGTAAGCGGCAACCAAACCAGACAACCCCGCTCCGACAACGATCACTTTCTGAGAGGATAGTCCTTTCTCTAATGCTCCTGGAGTTCGGGAGTTTTGGGCTTTAACTTGAGCATGGGCTATTACCGCACCAAACGTTACAGCGCTACTTAATAGAAATTGACGGCGATTCATTTTAAACATAGCGTTCTAGCCAATAATTACAGTAATACTAAAGGTTTTGCATAATTTAGCAAAAAAGGAGAATATGAAGCAATTATCAAACAAGCTGAAGAGTTTAAAAAATTAGATCGGCGATATGAAGTAAAGTAATACCACTTCTCCAAAAATATGCTACAATAGCACTTCTAGCAAAAGGACGATTGTATGAAAGTAAATTACCAA
>NZ_JAUBPW010000123.1:0-9578 GCF_036700965.1 Microcoleus sp. Pol8_D6
TTGCATCAAGGATAGCAAAATTGTCATCACCAAAAACTGAGATGGCGTCAGGTATTTTTGTAAATGACTCTGGTAGAGTCTTAGTATCATTATTTTTTTGGATAGGCAAGCGTGTAACAACTCTGCTGCCTATCTTTTTTACCACAAGTTGGCTCAATCCTTACTAACTATGAGTTTGGGGCGGGTCGTCACCCCCCCCAGCAACCAAATGTGAATATTTTGTAGGTGCAACCTAAGCAGCTTAAGCCGAAAGCACCGTTAACAGCCCGTCGATTTGAGATTGGGAATTGATATAAATTCTGGTTGCTTTGGAATGATTAAACCGCAGAGGACACAGAGATCACAGAGTCAGAGAACAGAGAGATGAATCATTTCTATGCTATTAGATTTTAGATTTTAGATTGATATCAATTCTGGTTGCTTTGGCCTGATTAAACCGCAGAGGACACAGAGTCAGAGAACAGAGAGATGAATAATTCCTATGCTACCGGATTTCACATTAAAAATTGACTCCACAGATTCCTCTGGGAGCGTAAAGATTAATCTACAATTTTTCACTTGTCAACAGTCAACAGTCATTACTTGAAAATGTATCATCGCACTATTGATTCTATTCCGGGCGTTTCTGGTGTTTACTCTGGATAAACTGTTCCAAATCGGCGATCGCATCTTCAAAATCCGACAAATTAATTTTCGCAGGTCTAGTCTTCTTCGGCAAACTCGAAGACTGACTCGAAGACTTAGCCGGAGGCGGTGGAGATTTCGGTTTTGCAGCTTGAGTGCTGTTCGATTCTATAGAATCGAACAATTCATCCAGGGACTCAAAAAATGATTGAGCCGAGGCCCGGCGTAAATCTTTCTGGTCGTCGTCATCCGTCATAAGCCACTCCATAGACTCTAAAAGTTGCCAACAAACTCTGCCCGCCCCCAAGGCGTGCAGACATGAAAACCCGACTAAAACAAGCAAGCGGACACAATTTAACCGGACGGTGGAATGCCTGCTGCTGAACTTGCTGCCCCCTATAAAACCTGTAGCGGGCATTGTCAGCCTTCAAACTATATTTAACTCTACACCCGCCTACTGAGTGATTTGAGACTTGGTGCAGACCCAGCTCAAAATCATTGACCCTGAAAAAATCTCAGTTACGGCTCTTTCGTTGTCTAATTAACCCTAGTCTAGTCGAGAATAAGGAGACAGGACTTATGCAACTATTACCGCTGTTCAAGGGTTGCGATGGAAACGCGCCACCCGGAAAGGACCCAGAGACGGTGTTTTTTGCTTGAGTCCTAAGATTTCAAAGGCATTAGGAGATTTTAAGGTGACTCAGGGATTTGATTACGATTTAGCAATTATCGGCGCTGGCGTGGGCGGACACGGCGCGGCGATACACGCGGTTAGCTGCGGGCTGAAAGTGGCAATTATCGAAGCGGGCGACATGGGCGGGACTTGCGTCAACCGCGGCTGCATTCCCTCGAAGGCGCTGTTGGCGGCTTCCGGGCGAGTGCGAGATTTGCAGAATGCCCACCACCTAAAGACTTTGGGTATTCAATTGGGCAGTGTGGATTTCGATCGCGGGGCGATCGCCAATCACGCTAATACTATTGTTAGCAAACTTCGCGGCGACTTGACTAACAGCCTCAAACGTTTGAACGTGGATGTCATCCAAGGTTGGGGCAAAATTGCCAGTGCTCAAAAAATTACCGTCGAAACCGATAAAGGCGAGAAAACTATTACTGCCAAGGATATTATTCTCGCTCCCGGTTCTGTTCCCTTCGTCCCCCCTGGGATAGAAATTGACGGCAAAACTGTATTTACCAGCGATGATGCTGTCAGGTTGGAATCGCTGCCGAAGTGGATCGCAATTATTGGCAGTGGCTATATCGGTTTGGAGTTTTCGGATATTTACACAGCCCTGGGGTGCGAAATTACGATGATTGAAGCTCTAGACCAATTGATGCCGACTTTTGACCCGGATATTGCTAAATTAGCAGAACGAGTGTTAATTGCACCCCGCGATATTGAAACAAAAGTAGGTGTTTTGGCCAAGAAGATTATTCCTGGTTCGCCGGTAATTATTGAATTAGCTGATTTCAAAACTAAGGAAGTTGTCGAAGTTTTGGAAGTTGACGCTTGTTTGGTAGCAACTGGTCGGGTGCCGGTGAGCAAGAATTTGGGGTTAGAAACTGTTGGCGTGGAAACGATGCGCGGTTATATCCCAGTTAACGATAAGATGCAGGTTTTGGCGGCGGGAGAACCGGTGCAAAATTTGTGGGCGATCGGCGATGTTAATGGCAAGATGATGTTAGCGCATTCTGCGTCTGCTCAGGGAATTGCCGCAGTGGAAAATATTTGTGGCCGTGCGCGCGAAGTTGACTATTTGAGTATCCCGGCGGCGGCGTTTACTCACCCGGAAATTAGCTATGTGGGGATGACTGAACCTGCGGCGAAGGAGTTAGGAAAAACTGAAGGGTTTGAGGTCGGTTCTGTCAAGACTTATTTTAAGGGAAATTCTAAGGCTATTGCGGAGGGTGAAACCGACGGTATGGCTAAGGTGATTTACCGGAAAGATACTGGGGAGTTGTTGGGAGTTCACATTTTCGGTTTGCACGCTTCGGATTTGATTCAGGAGGCGGCAAATGCGATCGCCCAGCGCGATTCTGTTAACACTTTGGCATTCCGAGTTCACACGCACCCGACGCTTTCGGAAGTGTTGGATGAGGCGTTTAAACGGGCGGCTGGAACGGGTAGTCATTAATCTGTAGGGGCTGTTTTCTTGTTTTAGATCCCCGGCTTTTTGAAGAAGTCGGGGATTTAAGTATTCTGTTTGAGGGCGGTGGTAGAGTAAGTTAAAGGAGATGAAAATGCTCGCAATTGCAATCTTTTAGTATTCTCCAGAACCGGCAAGATGCCTGTTCCACAAAGAGTAAGTTTTTTTGTGGGGTGGGCATCCTGCCCGCCCAGGGAAGGCTTATTGAGAAATTACATTCCCTTTTGGCGAATATTCCTCAATAAAGGCTCGTTGTAATGTATAAATCGCTGTTCGCCCATAAACAGACAGCTAATTACTTCATTTCATTTGCTTCCGCTTGTAAGTTGTACAGTATTTAAATTGTATATTTCGATGACCCGATCGAAAATCGTCAAACTCTCTCCCCATCTCTCGAACACCATAGACAATCTAGATGCACAAAATCTTAATGATATGGTTGCAGTTATTTCCACTTTAGCTAAGCGATCGGGTTAACTTAGAATTGAGAGTTTTTAGGAGTTGAAGTGGGAGCTATATTTCCGCGCTCGCGCCATAGCAACAACGGAATGCTTAACGTTCCTAAAATCATTACAACTCCAGTCAGAATCCAAACTAGCACACGATTTGGGCGATAATCACCTCGCTCAATTTGCCAGAATACTCGATTATAACGCCATGCTGCTAAGGCAATGACCACAATGCCAAAAACTACCAGACTCAGCCCTAAAGTTTCGGAGTTGAAGAAGGGAGGGGAGGAAACTTCTTGCTGAGTCACTGTAGCTTGAAATTGACGGAGAAATAAACTGAACCGAGCGATCGCAAACCCAAAACCAATTAAAGCGAGTGAAGTTCGTAACCATGCAAGAAAGGTGCGTTCATTTGCTTGATGTTCGCGCTGTCGGTCTATTTTAGCACCCTTGTTCATCAACCCTACCTTTATAAAATATCTTAAGTTTTCCCTCGTTGATTATTGTTTCACTTGTGATTGCGGAGGGAACTATCGGTATTGCGATCGTGATTCATCATCACCAAAAAATATAGTATCAGTAAATCTACAAAGAAGCGATCGCCTCCATCTCATACCAACAGAAAATAAGAGGACACAGCAATGCTGTGTCCCTCCTACAAATACTGCGGTTAAAGCCCAGTTTAAAAAGACTTAGCTGCACTGCCGGAGTGAGCCTTTTTCTCCAACCAATCCTTACCCAATCTAATTGTCACGTCGGACTGCAAAGAACCGGTACTCTCAACCAGCACATCTCCAAAACCCAAAAACTGGCGAATCGCTTGAGCACCTTTAATATCGCCCTGTTGAGCTACTAGAGTAGTTACTTCCAGCGGTTCCGGCCAAGCTTTATAAACCTGAACATTCCGATAACCGGCTTGAGTCAAATTATTGACAAAATCTTCAACAGCCGATGGATCTCCGGTACTATCTTGAATCGCCACATTCAGAAAAGTCGAATCAGCATTCTCAATTGTCCAAGTATTTTGACCGAAGTCAAAATGTTCCGCCACCATAGTTTCGATGGCATATTGGTCTGGCAACCAAAAACTTGCCTTGTAGTCCTTAGAATCGCTAAATTTGCCGGGAACCATCAACATCTGCACGCCAGCGCGATCGGTTTGAGTAGCAAAACCAGCCAAAGCTACCAATTCTTCTATACTCAAATTCGTGTCAAGGTGAGACTGAACCACCGACAAAATCTTCGGTAGTCGAGACAGCAAACCTACATTTACTTCCTGTTCCACAAAAGCCCGCATCAACAATTGCTGGCGCTGCACCCGCCCGATGTCGCCTAAATCGTCGTGCCGATAAAGCAAATATTGCACGATTTGTTCGCCGTTGAGTTTTTGCTTACCAGCCTTTAAATCTATATATAAATGCTGGCTGTTATCGGTATACTTCATGTCTTTAGGGACATTAATAGTAATCCCACCCAGGGCATCGACCAAACTTTTTATGCCATGAATATTAACTGTGACGTAGCGGTCAATTCCCACACCCCCAAGGAGTCCGCTGACTGACTTCGCTGACGAAGCCGGGCCGCCGTAGTAATTAGCTTCGTTGATTTTCACGACCCCCCTGCCTTCAACATAGGTGCGGGTGTCTCGCGGAATGGAAAGCACGCTTAACTTTTTATTTTGAGGGTCAAACCTAACCAACAGCATGGTATCGGTTAAGCCCTTAAATGAGTTTTCCCAAACCTCGTATCCGACATCTTTGTTGACACCTCCTTCGATGTCAGAGGTCAGAACTTTAAGTCCTAAAACTAAAATATTAACTGGGCGAGTCAGCTCCGGCATCTTCATGTTGAGCTTTGCCATGTCGCCTTGAGAAAATACTGCTGCTTCTTCAGGGCTCAACTTTTGTTGCTGAAGCGGCGTTGTAGAAAGGGAGACGGCTAGCAATGCTCCGGCTGTGGCTGAGAGCATGGCTACTCCAGCCAAACCAAAACCAAAACCCAGCCAGCGACCTCGATGGGGCTGGGAAGCTTTTTTGGTTGCAGGTTGAGCAGTGGATTGTTGGATAGGGTCTTGATTAGGAATTTTTTGAGCTGGCACTGGCTTCCTCACACACAACAAAAATAAAAAAGATAATGGCAATATGTAGTATCAAGCTGAAGACGCACTCAATCAATAGGGTAGGGGCTCAAAAGAACCCTAAATTATGATAAATGTTTGCCTACTACTTGCTCGGCTAAGCGACTAATTCCTGGCAACCATAGTGGTTGACGCTTCCAGAGACGAACCATCAGTCCCAGAGCAACGATGAAATAGCTGGTTGTTAGCAGGCTACTCATTAATAACATGGGAAGTGTCGGAGATTCCGCAGAAATCGCTCCAGCTTCTAAAAGAATATGTCCTAAGAGCCAACTAAAAGCAAGGGCAATTGCCAAGCGGCTGATGGCTTTGCGTTCGGGACTACCCTGACGGCGGTAAAGAGTCCACAGGGCGGGGAAAAAGCCGATGACTGGGATCATTAATACAAACAGACTGGCACGATCGAGTTCAGGATTTTCTAAGGGATCTGTTTTTTTCATAATTCGCTACTCAAAATTTGCAGAAGGTCAGATTTTGCACACAAGTTATTTGTTAGAGGGAAAATTTATATCCTAAACCAAAATTCCGAGAGCTGGGCTGGTGCGAGATCGCCAAACTTGTCTGTCAGAGGCAAAATTTTTCTGCCCTCCCAATCTCGCGACCGATCGTTGGCAACTTTTCGACCCGGAGACCCGTATTTTGATAAACTGGATACAGCACAGCAGACAGGAGAACAGACTTAGCCATGACCCAATCCAAAAAACCCATCGTTATTGCTCCATCCATATTATCAGCCGATTTTAGCCGTCTTGGAGAAGAGATTCAGGCTGTCGATCGAGCTGGGGCTGACTGGATTCACGTAGATGTGATGGACGGTCGCTTTGTTCCTAATATTACTATCGGGCCACTGATTGTTGAGGCAATTCGCCCCGTTACTACCAAGGTGATCGATGTCCACTTGATGATTGTGGAGCCCGAGAAGTACGTCGAGGACTTCGCTAAGGCTGGTGCTGACATTATTTCGGTTCACGCGGAACACAATGCTTCGCCTCACTTGCACCGCACCCTCGGCCAAATTCGGGAATTGGGCAAAATGGCTGGTGTGGTTCTAAATCCTTCGACGCCTTTGGAATTGATCGAGTACGTGCTGGAACTTTGCGATTTGGTGCTGATTATGAGCGTCAATCCGGGCTTTGGTGGTCAAAGTTTTATCCCCGCTGTTTTGCCGAAAATTCGCCAGTTGCGTAAAATGTGCGACGACAAGGGCCTCGATCCTTGGATTGAGGTAGATGGCGGTTTGAAGGGGAACAATACTTGGCAGGTTCTGGAAGCCGGGGCAAATGCGATCGTCGCTGGTTCTGCTGTGTTTAAGGCGAATGATTACGCAGCCGCGATCGAGGGTATCCGCCACAGCAAGCGTCCGACTCCTGAGTTGGCTGCAGTTTAATCAAAGATTTTTCCAGTTTTTCTGGTTTTTCTCGTTCCCAGCCCAAGCAGGCTGGGAACGAATTTTTAGACTTGGTTGCCCAGAGTCATGAATTACTTATTTCGAGACAGATGCGAGAATGCTTTCCATCTCAGAAAGCTCGATCGCCCCGGAGAAAGTTTGGCCGTTCATAATAAAGAAGGGAGTGCCTTCAATGCCTAGTTGTTGAGCGAGTTGCACGTCTTTGGCAATGGCGGCTTCTGCAGCGGGGCTGTTGCGATCGGTGTTAAATTTATCTAATTTTAGATTGAGCTTTTGGGCGATCGATGCGTACAATGGCTCGCCTAAATCTTTCTGCCCTTCAAACAAAGCGCTGTAATATTCCCAGAATTTGCCCTGCTGGCCCGCCGCCCAAGCTGCTTTAGCTGCTGGCAGCGCTTGAGGGTGAATAGAAGTCAAGGGAAAATGCTTGTAAGCTAAAGTAACTTTGTCTTGGTGTTTTGCCATAAACTGCTTGACAGTATCGTGAGCGCGCGCGCAAAACGGACATTGAAAGTCAGAGAATTCTAAAAGTACAATCTGCTGCGAAGCTGAACCCGTGGTGGGAGAATCCCCTATGGAAGATTTGGGATTAGTTTTCATCTCCTGCAAAAATGACTGCTGCGCTGCTTTGAGAGACTGCTGCTGTTGTTGCTGGTAAGCTTGTACCGACTCTAAAATTGCTTGGGGATTTTCGCGGATCACCTGCAAGACTTGCTCTTTCAACTTGGGATCGACTGAATTACCAGCCGTTGACTGTGCGGGGGAACAACCGATAAATACCAGGCAGCCTGCCAGGAGTACAGCCAAGCAGAAGGCTTGCTGGCTGCGGAGTTTTCGCCAAATAGTGGATACGTTCATCTTTTTTTTCTGATTCACGGCAACACTTAATCCTACATTTAATTTTGCGGAGTGTCAGGTATACCGCAGTTTACTGCTGTGCAGTTGTTTTTATATGTGACCAATATTTATTCAGTGGCGATCGCTAATTCGTAGTCGGTAATTGGGAAAGGTTGTGAATCACACGAACACCGACTAACCTAATAATTAAGATTTAAATCATGGGAATTTATTATAATATAATGTCGCCTCAACAATACTCCGGACAGTTTTTAAAGAAGGAGGCGATCGCTTTGGCAGCAGAGAAGTGAAAAAAGTGAGTGCAATCTGAACCCAAAATCAACAGAAAAAAAGGCACTCTTTTTGGTTAAGCTATAAAAACAGCATCTCCTGAACTTATGGTTATAAGTTTTTCTAATCAGAAAAGCAAGCTAATACGCGATTCCTAAAATTATTAAAATTAGAAAAACCATACCCTTGCCGCATTATCAACTTAATCCGATTGTTAATTCCTTCCATGACTCCACTTGTGGTGCGATGAAGAAAGTAGTTGCAAATACCCTCAAAATGATTCTCAATTGTTGATGCAGATTCTCGAAAAAATACTTGTGCATGATTTAGGCATTGTTTGATTTTGTTCTGCCCTTTTTTGACCGTCAAATTAGTCTCATATATTTCTCTAAATGTTGCTTTCATCTCATACGCAATTCGCAAACATTCGGATTTTCCCAGTGTAAATTAGAATTTATCAATCTGCTCTTGATTCAAATTTAGTCGATTACTTAATAATAAATATTTACTTTGCTTATCTGTTATTCCGGCTGCTCTACGTAACTTATTTAAGTCTTTATTAACTACTTTCATTACATGAAAACGATCAATAACAACTAGGGCATTTGGGAATACTTTTTTGATAACTTTAGGGAATCCTCCCCACATATAAAAACTCACTTCCTCAACTTGTTTCCGAACCTCAATCGGCTGTTTCATAAGGACTTCAATGATTTATTCCGAGCGATGATAATCAATCATCTCAATTAAATTACCCTCACAAATGTCACTAACAACAGGCACGAAATTCCCTTGACCTCTTCGCATAGTTATCTCGTCGATAGAAATTCGTTTAGTGAGTTTCCAATTAGTTTTTTTTTGCTCTTATTTACCTGCTCAAATATTCCTTTTATTTCGTCATAACTCAGTCCTTCTTCTCGGACAATTTGCTCCATACTCCATTGTTTTACACGCTCATAAATATTTTGTTCGTATCCTTGAGTATGCCGTCTTTTAACGTCCAAAAAATCTATTCTTTCTGTGGGATACCGTTGGCAACTAGGAAAGTAAAACTGTCGCCGTGGGATTTTTAAATACACAGGGCGACCAAAAACCGACAAATCTTTTACTAAAACTGGTTTATTTTGATGCAGTTTTTCGGTAGATTTTTTACAATGATGACAAACAATTTGTTCAGATAGAATACTCAGTCCCAAGAAAATTTTTCCCTCAACTTGAGTACAAGTTTCAACCCTGACTCCAGGCAAGGCTAATAGATCAGTCTAGATGGAAGCTCACAATGGTAAATGTATTAATATGTACATTTTACACCATAAAGTCAGGAGAGCCTAAAAACACACAAGCTCAACAGATTGCCTTATGAAAATCATTGAATCCATCTTACAACAAATGCCAGGGATTAGTCAACCCCAAAAGAAGTTTTTAATCACTTTATTCTCAACTATCTTGGTGGCTTATGGCAAGGTCAACTTCACAAATCTCAGTCGTTATAGTTGTTTGAGCGAAAAAAACTCGCGTCGTCACTTTCTCAAAAGCTTTAATTTTACACAATTTAATCAAGATTTATACCACTTCTCCAAAAATATGCTACAATAGCACTTCTAGTAAAAAGACGATTGTATGAAAGTAAATTACCAAGAAAGAATTGAAGACACTGCGACCGAATTAAAAATAATTATGTCACAGCA
>NZ_JAUBPW010000152.1:0-2345 GCF_036700965.1 Microcoleus sp. Pol8_D6
ACTTGTTCGTAAGTCATCAGTTTTTCCTCTCAATCACCTCACTATTGCCCTTATTGGGGACTTTTGCAAGAGGTCTAGTAAGCCAAGCAAGACCCGGTGTTTCGGGAAAAGTTGCTCAGGTGGGAGAAAACGGCTTCGGATTGCGATCGTTGTTAGGTAATGGGGGAAGCGGTGCGGTTTGGGATGCAGTTTTGTGGGAATGAATACACACAAAATCTTACCCCCATTAAAAATCTTCCAACCAGAACTCCATTTAACGGTGCGGTTAATTAGAATATAGTTCAGTGTCTTCCTTCAAAAGCTTACACAACTCATCCAAATCTTTCTTACTGTGTTCAATCAGTTTTTCACCTCGGTTCTCTAGGTACTCAATATTACTGGGACTTGCGTTGTCGATTTGATCGTGACCATTATCGCTACTCAATTGAAGTTGAAAACGATAGTAGTTTCGGTTATTTTCTTTATCTCCTTTAGTCACCATTAGCTGATCTAGTTCATACGCAACCGACTCGCTTTGGCCATCTAGAACAACGTTAATTAAGGGAACAGCCCATTTTAGTTGACCCCAATTTTTTGCTTCTTTATACTTATATTTCTTAGTTAGTGATCCCGTACCTAAAGAAACAACAAGGGTCTCAGTACGTTGTAGTTCTTCACCAGTCTTTTTCTTGTAAGAAATCATCGCTTCCATCATTGCAAGTGAGGAAGGATTATTTGCAATAATTCCGCCATCTACCAAAGCGTAATATCCCTCATCGGTATGATGTCCCGTTTCGAGTTGGTAGGGTGGAAAGAATGTCGGTGCAGCAGAAGTTGCCATTGCTGCTTCCCACATTTTGAATCCCGTACATACTTTCCGGCTATCAAAACTCTTGATTTCCTCTGCGTCCCGATTGCTTGTAAAAAAAATTGGTGCTCTGAGTTCGATATCATAGCTCGGAATAAAAATTTCTCGTAATGCCTCTTCAACCTTAGCTTCACCTAAAAGATCCTTTAAAACTTGTTGCCTACCTTTTGGGTTGTGCTTGGGTTGTAACAAATCATCAAAATCCAGTGGAACATACTCATTAAAAATCTTTTGTCCATATTTGCGATAGAAATTTACAAGTTCGGCAGCGGTATACTCTGGCTCACGATTGATGCTAGAGTCTGAGTTCTTTCTAGTTAAACCCAGTGCTAAAATTCCTCCTGTTGAAGTGCCTGCAATAAAATCAAACATTGCTGCTATGCGTTTTCCTGTGCGCTCTTCAATGTAGTTGAGAAGGATCGCAGGAATAATACCCCGAATACCACCACCATCAATTGAGAGAATTCTTCTCTTGAATTGAGTACCCATCACATTTACTCCTTTAGATATTGCTTAAACTATCAACTGAAATAAAACAAACTCATACAGCATCAACATACCAACAGCCAACGTCATCATATGGTTTCCGGTTGCATCGGAATAATCAAATCGAGTCAACAGTTAACAGTCAAAAAATCATTTTTTCTAGCCGCCAGTCAACAGTCAACAGTCAACAATTATTTCGCTCGTGCAACCGGAATTTATATGAATCCCAGCCGTCATTAGTGCCGTAACTTGCTGAGGGCGTGCCAAGTTTTGTAGCCGACAATTCCATCTTGCGGTAAAGCTTTGCTGAGTTGCAATTGTCGCACTGCTACATCTGTCATCGCCCCGAAGAATCCGTCAATGGAACCGAAATAGTATCCATTCATTTTCAAGACATTCTGAACAATTTTAACAGCATTACCAGAACTGCCCTTCATGACTACCGGCATATTCACAGGTGCACCAGAGTATAGTGCTTGCCAAGTAATAGGGCCGACAATCCCATCTTCTTGTAAAAAGACGCGGTGTTGATAGCCTTTGACGCCGTTGTGAACTTGGATGCCGAAAATACCGTCAATCGCCCCGGAATAATAACCCCAATGATATAGAAGCTGTTGTAGTTCCTTGACAGCTTGACCTGTTGAACCCCTTTGTAATGTGGGTTTGTTTCCTGCAGTGGTTTCAGCAAATGCCAGAGTTGATTGAGAAGTAGTTTCGGCGACGAGAGCCATAGTTTCATTGTTCAAGCTTCTTTCTTCGGTGTACATAATTTGCTTCCTCTCAAGATTTAAGTTTTGGTATTTGATATTTCAGGTATAACTGGTGGGATTTGTTAACGCACAGTCACTTTTTCGAGTGTCACTCATTTGAGTGTCACTCGTTTGAGTTAGTCCCACTGTTAACTGTTAATATCTCTTCCGGCTGCGCCGGAATGATATAGTTATTTCAAATAAAAATGAGACACTAAGTTGCACAATAAGCGCGAATAATCTCATCAAGAGATGTGGCAGAA
>NZ_JAUBPW010000153.1:0-2305 GCF_036700965.1 Microcoleus sp. Pol8_D6
CCGCCGAACCGTGGCGATGGCAAGGGACGGATTGAGCCAAAATTGAGCCAAAGTGCGATCGTACAAGCGGCCAAAAAATCCCTCGATGTCGGAGCCGATCGGATACCCCTAACACCCGGCATTAAATTCTCCGAAAGATTCCTCAGCCTTTACGCGCCGCCTAATTTTAGTAGAGCTCACGAAGTCGAATCCGATGGGCAACTGAAATTGCTGGAGCGCGTGAGCGACCCCGAACCCCCTGACCCAGACTATTACATCACCCTGGCTGAGTTTTGGGCCGTGATGAACGCTTGGAATGCAACCTACACCGACAGCGTTGAGCAATTTAGAGACTTTGACCCCCAACAAAATAATGCTGAATTTGATAGAACTGCTACCGAACGGGAGGGAGCGGGAGAAATTTCAATTGATGCTCCAGCGACTTCAGGACGCGACATTTGCTCCGAACGTGATGGAGCTAGCATCCATAGCCATGATGAAGGATTGGGAAGCCAAGAAGGCGATCGCATTTTGGAAGTCGCACGGCATGATTCGGGAAATTCAGGGCGAGCTGTTCCACGTCAGCCAGCTCAATTAAGCGAACAGCCACCGGGTCGGGGTGACGGCCGCGGTGGTTATGTGGAATTGGCGATCGGAATGCTTGTCGGCCGCCGGCGCGATCGGCTGCACCTTGGCAAAATTCTCGATATCTACCGCTCCAAGCGCGGCATCTGGCGGGCGAAAATCCAACCGCTCAACAAACCCCGTTTTGTTTATTTCGACTGCGTTGCGCTCGTAGAACAGCGCTTGCTCTACGATTACGAGATAAAGCCCGGAGGATTCCTCCCCAGTGGCCAAATTTTCGACAAGACCAGGGGCGAGAATTTTGATGTGTACTCGCGCAAAGTGCGATCGCCCGCAGCGACAACTTGGACGCCAGGGCAACTGAGCCAGCTCTCAACATTCAAGCTCAAGCAAATCGCCCGCGATATGGAGATACCATCAATCCCAGGCAGTGCAGGGAAACGCAGCTTAATCCGAGCAATCCTTGCAGAACAGGCCATCTCGCAGGAAAAAGCAGCAGCGCAGCGCGAAAACAGCACCCCAACCGCTCAGAAGCAAAAGCCTGCATCGGTTGTCAGCAGCAAGAAGCGAGCGGTCGCGTCCCCACTGGGGAATCAATTGTCATTGTTCGATGTGGCGGTGTAGCGATGGTTCCATTTTTTATCCCGACTTTTGACGCTTGGTGCGATCGCGCAAACCGACCACCCGACACCGATGAACCGCCCGACACAGGGATATTCGCTCGGTTGCCGAAACCAAAACCCCCCAGCTTTCTGCCGATGAGTGTTGCTGCGGGCGATCGGGCGAACAACATCAGGAAATTTGCCCGCAGCTCGAGCTGTTCGAGCGGGCGTTCTCCACCGTCAGGAGGTGATTTTATGTAAACCACTGCTTGCGTACAGCGCTTTAGCGTTTTGTTCCATATCACCCTTCTGAATCTGAACAGCGCGATCGTCTTGACGTTAGGGCGATCGCTTCCTCTAACTCTTATGAAAAAAGCCTTTTGGTATCGCTATCTCTACAACGGCTACGAACCCGACAACAGCATCAAGTTGACGGGTGAATTAATAGACGATCGGTATGTAGTTTTTGAAATGTGGGGGTCGCTGACCTTCAATGATGGACACTTCTTTGCCTCGATTCATAAAAACGAAAATGGAGAATTTGTTTGGAGAAGTGACGACAAAATAGGCACTGCAACATCTTTTATGGATGCTTGGGAAAAAATGCCCACATACATAACAAACCCAGACCATTACGACGAATCACCGATGACCTACTACGATTAACAATTACCAAATATGGATATCACCGCTGACTTTTTAGACGACTGCTGGCAACCGCCAGAATCAGAATTCCAACCGCTGCTAGATTTTGAGTCAGAGATTTCTCGCGAAGTCCCTCACAACGACATCAGCCTACTAACTCAGAAAATCAAACGCAGCTTTCTGGACTACGTGCGGCAAGGAATCATGCTTGACGCCGTGCGCCGCTACCGTCTCTACAAACGGCAGTATCGGGACTTCGCCGAATACTGCAAACTCGCATTAGGGCGATCGCCTTTCTACTGCAAAAAGATTATCCAGGCAGCCAAAATCTGTCTCCACCTCATCAAATCCAAGTTCAAGATTCTGCCGACTTCAGTTGCTCAAGCGCTGCCTCTGGTGAAATTTGCTCAAGTGGACGAGTACGGGCAAACCCAACTAGAGGAAAAATGGCAGACTGTGATTGACGGCTTCCCCCCACAGTTAATCACCGCCGC
>NZ_JAUBPW010000124.1:0-8848 GCF_036700965.1 Microcoleus sp. Pol8_D6
TCGGCTCCGAGTTAACAATTTTTCTTAATTTTACATCATCTTGCATTTGTCTCACATTTATTTGAAATGACTATATAGCTTCTATTTGATGCCGAGTGCGATCGCCTCTTCGACAGATTGAAAGCAGTTTATTTTAGGCGGCAACAAAAATGAGGACACAGCACTGCTGTGTCCCTACTGTATATTTGTATTTTTCTAATTGGGACAAATTGACACTCCCTCAACCTAAACACTCAACCCTATACTTTTCGACGACCGTTTGTGCAAGCTTTATGTGTCAAAAAATTGCAATCCGATATCCATATTTTTTAACTCAGGATTTTAAATTTCTAAGCCGGCTGAGCTTGCAACCAATCAAAAATTAGGTTTAACTGTTCCAGTGTAACTAACCCGTACTGCCACAGAACCATCGGCAGTTCGCTGGCATCTTGTTCACCGTGTCGGAGAGCAACGGCGATCGCAGAATTCGATATTGCCAACTCTCCCCGCAAATAATCGATCAGTTGAGCCTTTCTCATCACCTTCACCGCCAGTTTTATGCGCTATTGTAAAGATATGTATCTAATGGGTCTGTATCGGAAGTTTAATTGGTCTAATTCTAGGTTCACAATAGAGAACCTTGTGTGATCGAAACCGCACAAAACTTGTGATAAAACTCTGATAAAAAAGCGATCGCAGTCACAATAACTCCGAGAATCAAAAATTCGGTTCCGCGATCGCTCGCTTCCTTTAAATGAATTCATTTAAAATTGCTAAAGTCCTAGTTGAAGCTGAACTCCCGCTTCTGTACCGCTGTCGGTTTGTTTTGGAGGTAAAGGATTTCCTTGACGCTGGGCGTCAGAAGGAGTAGTAATAAATTCCAATGGGCCCTCGATTTTGAGGCGAAATCTGTCGCCCAAGCTTCTTTCCCTTCTAGCAGAATTAGCCGCCGTTTCTGGTTCACCAATCAAGTTTTGGTAGTCCGAGTCTAAGGTTCTGTCCTCCACAGTCCTCAACGAGTCCCCAGATAAAGTCGTTTCCGAATATTGGGGCGCTGGTTGCAGTCTTTGTTGGGCGAGAACCGCCGGGGTCAAACCGATAAAAATTGAGCTCAGTCCGAGAGCAGTGCCAAGAGTAGCAATAACTGCGTTCATCATCCATGCCTCCGCTAGTTGCATCCTACTATGCGCTTATTGTACCGAGTCGGCATTAAGTTGCACTCTATCCAAAGTAGCTGCTTGGGGAGATATAAATTGCAGTTGCTGTGAAAACTTATAATTTTCGATCGCGCTATCGGAAAAATAGAACTAACCCAGCAACCCGGTTGAAACCCCAGAATACGTCATTTCAGGAATGAGTCAACCAAAAACTCGATTTGTTTGATTAGGGCACCTCAGAAGTGGAAAAAGAGTTAGTGGTGGATGGAAGGGTGGCTATTCACCAATTGGTTTTTTCACGACAATAGTTAGTTACAGCCCGCCAAAATGCTAAAAAAACCCGGTTTCAGAAATCGGTTAAAAAAAAGAATGCAACAGCAGGCAACTTCTAAACCCTTACAGAATCAGTTTTTCCCAATTATTCAATTCTTTAATCTCAAAATCTATAATAGTATGAGCGTGTAGACTGCATGGAGGATTGATACTGCATTCATCTCGATCGCCAATGTTCCCAAAGGTCGCGATCGCGCTAAGATGGCGGTGGCAGTCGTTAAAAATTCAGTTGCCAGCGGCAGATTCCGAGTTATTAACAGCACTGTGCCTACTAAAACCATCTCAACTTCAAAACCTGCGCTCATCAAGTTGTACTTGACCGGAATGTTGTGGGTTCATAATAGTTCTGCTTTACCATGCCAATCAAATATCTGACCGACCCGATTTTAAAAATGTCGGGCAAAGTGCCAATTCGCATCGTCCTTGTTGTGCCTTTTGCCCTCCAGACTTTCGCTGCGGTAGGGTTGACGGGGTGGCTGTCGCTGCGGAACGGGCGCATAGCCGTCAACCATGTTGCCGCACAACTGCGGACAGAAGTCACATCGCGTATCCAGCAACATATTAATAGTTATATTGAAACGCCACACCAAATCAATCAGCTAAATCTCGATGCCATCCGTCTCGGCATTGTGAACGAGCGGGATAGTGATAGTTTGCAACGCTACTTTTACAAACAAATAAAAATTTTTGAGAAAATTAGCTACATTCAATTCGCATCCGAAGCAAAAGATTTTATTGGAGTTGAACGCCTCGACGACGGCAAGTTGCAAGTTCAGATTTCTAATCAATCTACTGGCTATAATTTGCATAGCTACGGGCTGTCCCAGTTCGAGAAACAAACCAAGCTATTAAAAACAACTCTCAACTACGACCCCCGCGTCCGACCTTGGTACATAGCTCCGGTGCGGGCAGGCAAACCGACTTGGAGTAAAATCTATAATTATTTTGACGCTCCCAAACTAGCGATTACGGCTGCTCAACCAGTTTATGGCGAGGATGGTAAACTGATTGGCATCCTGGGTTCTGACTTGGCACTTTCCAAGCTCAATCAATTCTTGGAAACTCTAAAAATTGGTAAATCAGGACAGACTTTTATTGTAGAAAGGTCTGGGCAATTGGTGGCAAATTCTACTCAGGAACCGCCATTTATTGTTAGCAATGGTGTTGCGAAACGGATTGTGGCAACGAGCAGCAAGAATGTTCTAATTCGATCGACCGCCCGCTATTTGACAGAACGCTTCGGGGATTTGCACAAAATTGACAGATCTCGCCAGTTAGATTTTACGATCGACGGTCAACGGCAATTTCTACAGGTGACGCCGCTTTTAGACAGCAGGGGCCTCGACTGGTTGATTGTGGTGACGGTTCCTGAAGCCGATTTTATGGAAAGGATTAATGCCAACACTCGGTATACTGTGGTGATGTGTCTGGGTGCTTTGGTGCTGGCAACGGCGATTGGCGCTCTGACTTCTAGGTGGATTGTTGTACCGATTCGGCGTCTGAGCAAGGCTGCGGAGGCTTTGTCGCGGGGAGAATGGGACGGGATGGCGGTAGATCCCCGCTTGATGGCGTCTGTAGATCGGGAGGATGAGGTGGGTGTCTTGGCTCGCTCTTTTAATAGAATGGCCGGTCAATTGGAAGAGTCGTTTACTACTCTCGAAGAGCGGGTAGAATCTGCGATCGCCGACAAAAATGAATTAATTCTTTCTCTGAAAAAATCGCAGCAAAAACTGGCTCTCCATCTTCACCAAACTCCTTTGGGAGCGATTGAATGGGATCTCAACTTTGAAGTAGCGGAATGGAATTTGTCAGCCGAAAGAATTTTTGGATACAGCCGCTTGGAAGCAATGGGACGCCACGGAGTCGATCTAATAGTTCCTGAAAGTGCTAAGGAGTATGTTAGGCGACTATCTATAACTTTGCTCACTAATCAAGGAGGAATTAGTAGCATTAACGAGAACATCCGAAAGGATGGCAAAATTATTCTTTGCGAGTGGTACAATACGACTTTGGTTGATGCTGACGGCACGATTATCGGGGTGGCATCGCTGATTCAGGATGTGACTGAATTTCACAGTGCTGTGGAGAAGTTGCGGGCCAGCGAGGAGCGGTTTCGTCAGTTGGCAGAAAATATTCATGAGGTATTTTGGATTAGAGAACCCAATCAAAAGCAGCTACTTTATGTAAGTCCTGCTTGCGAAAAAATATGGAATTTGAGCTGTCAGAGTTTGCAGTCAGAACCGGAGGCTTTTTGGGATGCTATTCACCCGGAGGATCTCGATCGCGTCAAGGCTGCTTTTGAGAAACAGGTGCGGGGCGATTATGATGAAGAGTATCGGGTAGTGCGATCCCCTACGGGGGCTACGCCAACGGAAGGTTCAGTTTGCTGGGTGCGCGATCGGGCTTTTCCAGTCCGCAGCCAAACCGGAGAAATTTACCGCATCGTCGGTATTGCCGAAGATATTACCCAGCGCAAATTAGCAGAAGAATTCCAAAAAGTCGCTCAAACCGCTCAAGCTGCAAACCAAGCCAAAAGCGCCTTTTTAGCTAATATGAGCCATGAATTGCGAACTCCTCTCAACGCGATTATTGGTTACAGCGATATTCTGAAAGAAGACGCCGAGGATTTAGGCTGCGAAGATTTTATCCCCGACTTGCAAAAAATTCAAACAGCGGGCAAACACTTGCTATCTTTAATTAGCGACATTCTAGATATTTCTAAGATTGAAGCGGGTCGGATGGAACTTTACTTAGAAACTTTCAATCCGGTTAATTTAATTGACGAGGTAGTTTCTACTGTCAAACCCTTGGTAGATAAAAATTCTAATAAGTTTGAAGTTGATTGTGGTAGCGACTTGGGAATGATGTATGCTGACATTACCAAAACTCGTCAAATATTGCTCAACCTGCTGAGCAATGCAGCCAAATTTACGGAAGGTGGCACTATTACCCTCTGCATTGAAAGAGTTAAACATGACAGCTTAACAACTCAAGAAATAGCAGAACCTTCCGACTCAATAATTTTTCGCGTAGCTGATACGGGTATTGGGATTCCCCCCGAACAATTGCAGCATTTATTTCAAGCTTTTATGCAGGGCGACGCCTCAACTACGCGCAAGTATGGTGGCACCGGTTTGGGATTGACTATTAGCCGTCACTTTTGCGTGATGATGGGTGGCGATATGCACGTTGAAAGCGAGTTAGGTTGCGGTTCGGTTTTTACTGTGTACTTGCCTGCCCGCGTTGAATTATTGGTCAGCAGTTAGTCTTGCTAGCCGGGACGCACTTTTTACACAATAAAGCAGGTTTATGGACAAAAAACCTACGCTTTCAAATAAGTTCGGGGCAATAAACTAAGGTGATGATAGGATACACCACAAGTCCTAATCCTAGCTAATTTCCCGTTTCCGCCGCCCCAAAAGTTGAGCTGTTAATACCCCCCCGACAAAGCCAAAGAAATGCGCTTGCCAGGAAACTCCCGGCTGCGAGGGCAAAACTCCCCAAATTAAACTGCCGTAGAAGAAACCGACAATTAAAGATAACAAAATAGAGGTAAAGCTGCGTTCAAAATAGCCCCGCAGCAGCAAAAAGCCGAAGTAACCAAAGATTAATCCGCTAGCACCAATGTGAACGGAATAGGGCGCGCCAGTCAGCCAAACTCCGAATCCGCTGACTAGCACAGTGACGGCACTCACGATAAAAAAGTCGCTAATTTCTCGCAGCATGATCAACCAACCCAATGTCACTAAAGGGAGGGTATTGGCGGCTAAGTGAGCAAAACTGCCGTGTAGAAAAGGCATCAACAGGATGCCTTGAAGTCCGTCGAGGCTGCGGGGGCGGACTCCGTAGGCATTCAGCCTGCCTCGGAATACGAATACATCGACAATTTCGATAATCCAGAGGAGGGAGACGAAGCCACCGAGAATGGCGGCGTGGCTTTGCAATTCGCGGGTGATAGCTTTGGTTTCTGGGTTACTCATGGGTTGTGAGGGCGGTGATACCGATTATTTCTCATTGTAGAAGTTTCTGAGCGATCGCGAGCAAAGATTGTTGGGGCGAGGTTTCAGGGTTTTTTGCAGCAGAGCTTATTTAGAAATATGATAAGTTTTATTAAAAGTTCCGCATTTTCACGTATAGGATAATTCGCCTGGATGCCTCACAATAGTAATTGAACTACAAAAGGAGAGTCAACCGAAGGTTGAAGCTAAAACGTAGAAGACAGAATTTTTACCCTATCAATCAATTGTTGGGCTTGAAATGAGGACAGTTTTTAGAGCGCACACCGTCTTTTAAAAAAATCAGGAACTACTTTTCTCGCCCTAAGTCATTAATTTTAGAAGTTCAATCCGGTAAAGCAAAACGAGATGCTGTAGATACTGATTGTAGATAATATCGCACAAGCTCTACAGAGAGTTCTTGGCACCTCGTTATAAAAGAGGAACAGAGCAAAATGAACGTATTTGAGCATACAATCTCCTACCGAACTCTGCCAAATTGGGTAGGGTTTGGCAAACAAGAAACCGCCGTTAATGTCGCTACAAATTCTCAACCTTACGGTCAAAAGCCACACTTTGACCCCTTGCATCCGCTAAAAGAATGGCTTGATAACACTGCAATTAAAAGTCAAAAGTTGGCTCGGTTGCTGTGTAAGTTTATTCCCAGCCAGTGTCCGTTTGAGCGAGAAGTCAAAATTGGCGATCGCACTTTATTATCCATTCCGCCGCTGTGCAAGTTAAATCCGCTTTACGAGCAAATCGTTGGCCTGCGCTTTCGTGCTTTGTGTTATTTGGCTGACGAGTGCGGCGAAGATGTAACTCCTTATTGTTAATTCTGCAAAAACTTAAAATTTTCACTGTCTTTTCACCCTCCCTTCTCCTTGTTGGGGAGGGTTTTTGTTTTGTGTCGGCTTTCAAGGAAAAAAAGTGCGGTCAATTTCTCGATCGCCCAGTAAATCAGTTTTGAATCAATTCTTTTTTTTCGTGATTGATAGTTATCTCAAGGGTGGTTGTTTGGGAGGCTTTTGTAGGGAGGAGCCCGGTTAGATAAAACAACTATCAAGAGAGGATAATAGGTAGGGTGCCAACAGAAGTGTGAACTGCATTCGTAGGAGGAGTGGCTATGACCCCTGAACAAAAGGAGCGTTTTAAAGCTTGTGCTAGCTTAAAACCGGGATGCTGCTGGTTCGCCTCTTGCCTAACTTTATTGGGTAATCTCCCAAAAGATGTACGGTTTTATCGCCTCTAGAGCGCTATCAGCTAGATACCATGAGAAAAGTGTCAAGGACATCATCAATCTATGTCGGTTGAGCAGTGGAGTGAGGCAACCCACAATTAAAGTTCAGTTTTACTCCCTACATTTTTCCCAAAATTGATAGATTAGTAATTGGGGCAAATATTTAAGCTATTGCAAGAATATAAGTAACACTAAATGTCAAAATCAAAACCTCGGTAATAATCGACACAAATTATCAAATATTTTACGAATCTAACTAATATCAAGTGTTAAAAAGAAAGTTTTTTGCAGTAATTATTGCGCTTTTATCTTTTATGGCTGCACTCATGCTATCAGCTCAAAGTTCTCAGGCTGTCAATGAACTATATGTATTTGGGGACAGTCTTTCGGATATGGGAATGGTGTTTCGAGCAAGCGGGGGTCAATATCCGCCTCGTTCCACTTACTTTCAAGGGCGTTACTCAAATGGTAAGGTTTGGGTAGAATATCTTGCCGATCGCCTGAAGTTGCAGCCTGAACGAGTCACTAATTTGGCTTATGGAGGTGCAACAACTGGGAGCGATCGCAATAGCCTTGTCCCTGGTGTGTTAACTCAAGTTCAGTCATGGACTAACTCCCAAAAACAGGCAAATCCTCATGCGCTGTATGTACTGTGGGCGGGTGCGAATGACTATTTGCAGGGGGGAAATAATGCGAATATTCCCGTTGAAAATGTGGCGAGGGCGATCACATCTCTTGCTGGTGTGGGTGCCAAAAATATCCTGCTGGCAAATTTACCAGATTTGGGGCAGTTACCGGCGACGCGAACAGGCACTAATTCTGCAAGACTCACTGCATTAACACAAGCACACAATCAGGGTTTGAGGCGAACGGTTAAGGTATTAAGTCAACAGCATTCTGACTTAAAGATTGCGACTCTGGATGCTAATGCGCTTTATCGGGAAGCCATTGCTTCTCCGGCTAAATATGGCTTGACTAATGTGACGAGTGCGTGTTTATCGGGTGGAGGTGTTTGTGGTAGTCCCGATCGATTTTTGTTTTGGGACGGCATTCATCCGACGACGGCCGCACACAAAATTTTGGGGGAAGCAGCCTCCGCGATTGTGCAGGAAAGCGGGATGATTAAATCTGAATTGGGGATGCTTCGGTAAACTATTTTTAGGCCCGACGGCGATCGCCACAAGAGCGGGATGCTCCCAGGTTAAATTAAACAAACTTTCGTCTGCCTCAGCAGAAAAGCCAGATATTTTGTTAGATACCCGGCTTTTTCAAGAAGTCGGGGCTTGAAAGAGCGATCGCATTTAAATACTAAAGGGAGCGAGTCACTCGTTGCTCGAGAATGTGTTTGCCTTTGTTATAAATACTAAGGCTGGCTCCTGTAACAATGTAATCGTAGGTGCCATTTTTTGCCACGTAACCAGTTCCCTCTTCAGTACGAGCACGCAGGGTGATCGTGCTGCCGTTACTCTTTTTAACGCCATAGTAATATAGTTGATTGGCGTGGTTGTAGCACAGATAAATCCGAAAGTTGCTGGTCTCGAAATAGTTTTCCACTTTCTGTCTTTTGCGAGCACAAAAATCCCTCACCAGTTTTTGGGGGGTGGATACATTAGCTATTTGTATGGTTTCAATCGGAGACTGAGTGCGAGACGCTGTTGGTGCAGTGCTTGTGTTCGATTGTCCTAGAGCAAAGGTTGCCACTGGATTGCTGGCAAATAGCATTAAACCGAGTAAGCTGGTTTGTGTGAGTCTTGCTGTGAAGTTCATAAGTCATTCCTTTAAAATATGTTGATGCGTCTAATCTAGGTAAGTTGGATTGATTAGGGCGATCGAACAGTACAGTTTTCACAATTGGCCTCAAGGAGGAAATCCTTCCATGGAATTTCCGTTTCCGCTGAGATCGGGCACTATTCTCAATAAGTTTTTAGGGGCAGGCTAGAAGCCCGCACAAGAGGATTGCATGTATAGTAGAAAGCTCGTTACTGAGAATGATATTTTTCTGTGAGTTTCCCTGCAACTGACTAGCCGACGGACAATTAAAAAACTGGCACTTTTGATTGCTGAGAAGACTTACAGCGTTTCCCGCTGTTATGAGGTACAGTAGCAGCAATTAGCAAACCAATTTCTTAAATGTTTAGGGTTGATTA
>NZ_JAUBPW010000154.1:0-2222 GCF_036700965.1 Microcoleus sp. Pol8_D6
TCATTAAATAATCACATCGGTGCGATTTGGTATTTTATCCATCACTACAATTTATCATTACTTGTTTAGGACTACCGAAGCGAATTGGTTGGGACCAGCGTTGCTTATTTCAAGGGAAGCAGCCTTTCACATTGCTAAAACTGAGATGAGCGTGGTCGAAGCAAGTAGGTTTTATCGCGTTAGCGAGCAAGTCATCACCATGCGCCTCAATATGAGTGGAGCGCGCAAGATCCTCAACTTCTCGAAAAAGAAACGTAATAAGCTTAAATAGATCTTAAATCAAAGTTCGGACAGTTTTTATTTTGTGATTCGGACAAATAGCACTTATTCAATAAAAACCAAGTAATTGACAAAAATGAAAGACTTATTCCCAGGATATTATTCCCTATCTGAACAAGATTATCTGGAGCTTTGGTCAAAATGTACTTTTATTTTTGATACTAATGTTCTGTTGGATTTTTACGAATACAATAATGAAACGCGCCAAGAGTATTTTACAGTTTTAGAAACTATAAAGGATCGTTTGTGGATTCCTCATCAAGTTGCACTTGAATATCACAAAAATAGAATTACTAGAATAATTCAAGTAGAGTCGAAATTTGATACTGCTAAAAGTGATTTGGATAAGATTGCAAATGAAACCACAAAAAAACTTTTCGAGAATTTCAACTTCCGAGGTCTTCCTCCTGAAGTTCTCCAAGAACTGACTGAGGATGTAAAGAGAGTTTTTGATACTTTTCGGGATAAATTAACATCTTGCAGTGAAGAGTTAATTCAAATAAATGGGACTGATCAGATAAGAGATAAAATTACAGATTTATTCCAAGAGAAAATTGGTGAATTACCTACTAATCAAGAAGAGCTGGATCAAATATATTTAGAGGGTGAAAAAAGATACAAAATCTGTCGCCCCCCTGGTTTTTTAGATCGAGATAAAGATAAAATTAACAATTGTTATACTCATAAAGGGTTAGTCTTTCAAAGACAATATGGTGACTTAATTCTTTGGAAACAGCTCCTCAAACAAGTTAAGTCTAAGTCATTAAGTCATATTATTTTTATTACTCGCGATAATAAAGACGATTGGTGGAGAAAAGGAGGTAAGAAAACTATTGGGCCACATCCAGAGTTAGTCGAAGAAATCTTGGATGCTGGTGCTTCTATGTTTCATATGTACTGGCCATATCGTTTTTTGCACTTTGCTAAAAAATATCTACAACAGGAAATAAAAGAAGAATCGATACAACAAGTTGAAGAAGTTTCTGTTTCAAACAGTTTGTCTGAACCAGAATTAGATGATAATTTTTCTAGACAATTATCAGCTATTGATAGCTATGGATTGAGTAATATAGAACGTTTAATAGCCTCGAATAATCCATTGAGTAATATAGAACGTTTAGTAGCTGCTGCAAATAATCCATTGAGTAATATAGCTAACCTTGCTAAACAATCAGTTATGGATGTGACGCAATTGATAAATACAGACAAGTATGGATTGAGAAATAACATAGCAGTAGCAAGCATAATGGCAGAACAAAATCGATTTATGGCATCCGTAAATCAATTCGTAGAAAATAATAATCGAACTATAGAGCGAATGAAGAAACAAGCAGCAATACCGAAACAATCAATACCCGATGCGAATGGGGGAAGAGATATTGAATCTTCACAAATTGAACCTTCTGAAGATTGAAGTTTTTTAGTATTGATATGAATTCTGTATGAACCTGCACAAAATAGGAAGCCTGAAATCTTTTTCGGTAGTAGTAACTATGAGAATTTTTCAAGCATTGGGTCGAACGCAGCGATCACCCCCATCGGGAAATTTCTCGTTCAAACTCTGATCGAAATAATACTGACACCAAAATTCTGCTACTTCCAACAACCTGGGTACGGATTCAGCAACGATACCCGAACCAGACTGCAATCCATAGCCTTCTACATATTCTCTAGCTAGTTTGTAAGTCCAATAGGGAAAATCTGTCTCTACAAAACAGCGGAGCGCATACTCTAGCTTTAGTAAATCCCCGCTGCAGACAAAGCGCACCGTTGTCCACCTAAAATTGCGGTAGTCATCCCCTTGCAAGCCATCAATGTCTCTCAATAAGTTTCTGAGAGATTGCCTGCTTTCGTAACTAGGACTTTCTAATACCATTTTCCTAAATATTTGCTACAGATAACCCATTTAATATGAATGGATATCCAGTCAAAGAGGCAATCAC